>NZ_SZWX01000034.1:0-2475 GCF_005280975.1 Citrobacter sp. wls716 | reverse complement strand
GGATATAGGCCCGGGGCATATCGGCAAACAGTTCGTCATCTTCTGTCATAGTATTTCGCTGCTCCACAATTAAACCACAACAGGGACTTCCGGCTCATCATAGATAATAAATGGCCAGTAAATTATTGGTTTCCCAAGTTGTGGTTTTCTACCTGAAGATAATTGACGTAAGCTTTCTTGCAGTGAATTTCGGGTCTCATCAATAAATATATTGATTCTTTCCGGAGAATAACTGTCGATATCAATCGAACAATCATCACCAAACAAGCCATTCTCAATCCACGATTGTAACGCATCACGTGAATAATATTCCGTCAGAATATATTCAGCGACCATCAATAACAGGGCCACCTCCCACGAGGCCAACAGCCCCACCCATTCAACGCCTAATATTGTTAATTGAGGCGCAGCTGACCTCCCCAGCCATACGGCTAATTCCCCTTCAGCGGTATCCCAGCCAAAGCGTTCAATCAGCACCGTCATCAATTTTCCTTCCGCTTTGGCAATAATGGCGACATCACTAAGAGTCTTGACTGAATATAAGCCGGTAAATGCCCATTTTTTACTGGAATTCGGTAAATTAACTTTATTCAATAATGTTGAAATATCTAACCCCAGCGAAAGGCCCGCACTTATCAACGAGCATCCTGCGCCAAACATTTTCATGTAGTGGAGACTATTTTTCTCTTTAAGAATGACCTCCGTCGCAGGGGTTGCAATATCAATTACCCCGCTCGCCGTTGCCGATATTGCGCTGATTACCTTCGCGTAATCAGCAGGTTGATTGTTAAAGTTATCGAGTTGGTTATACAGTTCGACCACATTGAAAAATAAAACAAAAATTCTAATACTGGTTACCGCGTAACCAGAAGATCCCGCAGGCTGGCCAAGATAATCTGCATACGCTTTTTCAAGTGCGGCATATTTCTTACTCGCCCCCCGGAGAAGATCGGCCCGGATGGCTCTTTGCGAGCCGTAAAAAACAGTGCCGACAATGTAAGCCCTGCGTTCCGTGGCCCAACCAAAATATTTGCTGAACAATGTTTTGGTTTCTAACCCTGACTTTCCGGAAGATAGCGAGAAAAGGGTTCGAACAATAAGGTCATTCATAGTATTGAGAACAGGTCCAATCCGTGATACGGAAAAAAACCTGGCCCCTACGGTTGCCATGTGCTGGTCCATTTGATACAGCACTCTTTTCGAGAATACGACATTGCCAGCCAGTGGTTTTGAAATTTCACTCGTTGCCTTTTCAAAACCTTTAAATATTTTATTAAGTTTAGCGCCATTCTTCTCAAAAAAGTAGAGCACATCATTTTCAGAAACCGGAGAAATACTACACTGGTGCAAACTAGCCAATAACGGCTCCACATCTGCCATGATCTCTGGATTATTATAAAAATGTGTTCTCCAGACGAGATTAGCTTCACTTTTCGTAGTATATGCGTCTATCCAGTCATCCAGTAATTTTACACCTGATGGCGACTCACCAAGACCAGCCATTGCGAAGGCAGCAATTTCACGATAGTTCGCATTATCAACAGGATCGTTAGAGAAAAAATCCTGTAATATTGTTATAAATAACGAAGCCTGTAACCATTCACAACGATAGCTAATCAGCTTAGTGAGCTGTTTATCAATTTTTGGTGTTAGTTCAGCACAACATTGATTAAAAGAGTCCCATTTACTCTGATTGATCATTCGGGCATATTTAGACCAATCATTAGCTACCTGTTGTTTTTTATAAACTTCGTTTTGTTTTCCTTTACCTGCTTTTCGAATTCTTCGCGAGTTAGTATATCCTTCGGGTCTGTACCTTTAGATTTCTCATTCTGGACATACATATCATAAGAATAATCCATTGCCGGAGGAGAAATATATGTTTCCTGCGGTAATTCAGCAAGTTGGGCTGCAACATTCTGTTCCGAGCTTTTGTTAACAATCTCCTTAACTCCGTTAATTAGACTCTGGGTACAGAACTCCAGGGCGCGTTCTTCACCAAATATCTTCGCCATCGCCAGGACATCATTCGTCCATCCCGTCAGCTCATGCGTTATCCCTGCTGCATCATGCAACGCCATCAGCAACGGTGTCACGGGGGAACCGTCTGGCTTCACACCCCGTTCCTTCATCTGCCGGATTGTATTTCCGGCCACTCCGTTCTTCCACGGATACAATGTCTCCTGCGGCCCCGGCTCTTTGACTATGGCATAGCGTTCACTCACACACTGGCTGACGCGGATTTTAGTATGGGTGCCATACGGTAACAGCATTGCCGGACTCAGATGGCTGCCCTGCGCCGGGATGTAATCCAGAACCCTGGCGAGATTTGCTGTGGTTGCCTCTGTTATTTGCTGTGAAGCCTGGGGCGCCGTCCAGTTTGAGGAACTCAGGCGCTGCATTCTGCGCTGCCGTTGACCGTCATCGCCCGCGTAACGCTCCAGCGTTTTTTCCGTCCAGGGACACTGCGTGAAT